>NZ_JOMN01000099.1:0-1113 GCF_002153485.1 Acetobacter sp. DmW_043
GATGGTGAACCGCCAAGCGCAAGTGCCGGAAAAAAACCGTAGCATTTACCAAAAGTCACTTCGCCAACTTCAGCCAAAGATTCTGAAAAAAGAGATTTATAATGTTTATTTTGAGTTGGATAATCAAAACTACTACCAATCCTTGATATTAAAGGCTCCAAGGGAGCGCAGTGAGAATTAAATTCGTCAAAATCCCACATTCCAATACTCATAGTTGATTCTGGTAAATTTACCTCACAGGTCTGAAGATCTTCATTCCAGATTAAAAGATCTCCAAATGCCGAATATCCAACTATATGAGTTTTTTCTGGAATAATATCCTGATCACCAGAGAATAAAATATCTACTATTCCTGAGTAATAAGCAGGAATACAAAACTGAAATTTTCCATTTAACCATGTTCCAATACCATGCTCTCTCCAGAATAAAATAAGGTCATCTGGGATCTTATACTTATAATTTTTGCAAATGTTCTCTGGAACATCTTTTCTGTAATTTAATTCACCATATTTCTTAATATATTTTCTTATATCAAACTTTGGGTATGTATCTGCCATCTTTTCCTCTTTAGCATTCACGAAGATCAATATTCATCAGCTTCTTTCCAGCATCCTTTGCTTTCTGAGCTGCTTTTTTCAACTGTTCCCATCTCTTCAGTTTACTGGATGGACCTTTCTTGCTCCATTGAGAACCAAGAGATGAGTTAACCCGCGATGATCCCTGCCGGTGGAGCCGTAAGTTCGACCCTACCTATACTGCGGGCCGTGGATCAGGAGGGCTATGCTCTCGATGAAACCCTCCAGACACAGCGTAATGACGCCTTTCAGGTCTTTCACTCGCCAGTTCGTCAGTAAAGCGGTTCTGTTTTCTTTCCATGAAGAATAAAACCGGCGAGCAAAGGATGCTTAAAAAGATAAAGATTACCTCTATGATGTTTTTTCGCCAACGTTACGGACGAATTCAATATTATCGTGTTCATTTAGACGAAGAATGCGTACAGCTCCCATCTGAGCAAGCAGTGTAAAATGAACCCGAGCATCGACAATCTGAGTATGTTTTACCGATGGTGAACCGCCAAGCGCAAGTGCCGGAAAAAAACCGTAGCATTTACCA
>NZ_JOMN01000100.1:0-287 GCF_002153485.1 Acetobacter sp. DmW_043
TTTTTAACAAACTTACCAGCCAGCTCACGCAGGCCAATAAATTTACGGGATGAGATAAGGCGCGACAGATAGCCTGACATCGCGCCGACAGGCGGTGCGATCGACATTTCGTTGTCGTTGAGTACAACAATCAGGCGTTCAGCACCAGGGCCGGCTTCAGCTGCGTTGTTCATGGCTTCGTAGGCCATGCCGGCTGAAATTGAACCATCACCGATCACGGCAATGACATTGCGCTCTTTGTAGGAGGGGTCTTCCTCAGCGCGCAGATGGTGGGCCACAGCCATGCC
>NZ_JOMN01000101.1:0-287 GCF_002153485.1 Acetobacter sp. DmW_043
TTTTTAACAAACTTACCAGCCAGCTCACGCAGGCCAATAAATTTACGGGATGAGATAAGGCGTGACAGATAGCCTGACATCGCGCCGACAGGCGGTGCGATCGACATTTCGTTGTCGTTGAGCACAACAATCAGGCGTTCAGCACCAGGACCGGCTTCAGCTGCGTTGTTCATGGCTTCGTAGGCCATGCCGGCTGAAATCGAACCATCACCGATCACGGCGATAACATTGCGCTCTTTGTAGGAGGGGTCTTCCTCAGCGCGCAGATGGTGGGCCACAGCCATGCC
>NZ_JOMN01000102.1:0-604 GCF_002153485.1 Acetobacter sp. DmW_043
TTCCGTCTCCTTCTTCCATCTCTACAATATGGGAAGAGTTTCAAGATCTAACAGGCCCTAGCCGTTGATTTCTTCTGCAAATTTATTAAAATAAAACGTTATTTTTCAATGTGTTATAATTTATTTTTACGACCAGAAAAATCTAATAATAATGAGGCCCGTGCGCGGGTGGTGGGTTTTTCGGACGAATTGTGATTTTCTCTTCTCTGAGAGCCTGACTCAAAAAGCGGTTTGAGTGATTTTTCACAGCATTCTGCGGATATGAGCAACAATGAGCCATGCCTGTGAGGCTTGGAGTGTTGCCTCGACATTTCGGTTAGGCTCAGGACTCATTCTTTGAGATAGAAAATGAAGCTTGCAGCGATGTGGATTGCGGACATGAAGGTATGAGCGCAGCGGTCGTATCGTGTTGTCACTCGTCGCCAGTCTTTGAGCTTTGCGAACATGTTTTCGATCAGGTGACGCTTTTTATACAGATGCCAGTCGTAACCTGATCCTGTTGCTGTCATAGCCCCTGTCCCCGATGATTTCTTCTGTCTTGTCGGGGATATCTGCCAGCAGCACGTCTGCGCCTTTGAAGCCACTGACCTGTCCTGCAGTCAGA
>NZ_JOMN01000103.1:0-33405 GCF_002153485.1 Acetobacter sp. DmW_043
TTTTTCCGCAGTCAGTTCTGGCGTGAGGACGAGATCTTCTTCCTCTTTTTCCGCAGTCAGTTCTGGCGTGAGGACGAGATCTTCCTCATCTTCATAAAGCCCTGTGTGTAAGAGGGGAGACTCTAAAAATTCAGGTCGCTCTTCTTTTAATTTATTTCTGATAGAAGCTAAAATATCTTCAATAGGCGTCTTGGTTTCATCGGAGGGAGATGAAGTCACGGTCAAATCCTTTGGCCAACGTCTGTGAGATTACCGCCCTGGCTGATTAAGGGCGTAGTCATTGATTCCCCACAGGCGATCTTTCACTGCTTCGTAGTAGGCTTTTTCATTATAAAGCGGCACTTTAAGGTTGAGATCAAGAGCCGTTAAGCGCCCTATTGCAGCGGCAACATTATAAGACGCCGTGACAAGCGAACTTAAACTCTGAACCAGAGCAACCTGCGCATTTAACAGGGTAGATTGTTGCTGCAGCACTTCAAGTGTGGTGCTTGTTCCAACTATAGCCTGACGTTCGACGCCATCAAGAGCAATGATACCAGCTCTGATTGCCGCTCTGTTGCTTGATATCGCAGCCTGTGTAGCAACCAGTGTCTGCCAGTTCGCAACAGCATCCTGTGCTGCGGCGCGCCGCTGAGTGTCCACTTCCCGGTGAGTATACTGCAGCTGCTGCTTCGCCTGTCTTACACCAGCATACTCTGACCCTCCCTGATAAACAGGAATATTAAAGTTGAGAGTGGCATATTTGTTGTCGTTTATCTGGTTGTTAAGGCTCTGGTTGACGCTTTTCTGATAGGCTGCGGTTGCCGATACCTTCGGTAAAATTGCAGCGACTGCGACAGAGACTGCATCTTTCTGTGCGGCTTCAGTAAAAAGAGCATTAATAACATCAGGGTTATTGCGGACTGCAAAGCTCGCTGCGGTCTGAGCATCTTTAACGGGCAGAACGAGAGGCTGAGGTGGCACCAGATTAGGTGGCGGCGCCATACCGACAATCTGCATGTAAGTCGCCTGCGCAGTCTGAAGAGTTCCTTCAGCCTGCTGACGCGTCGCCTTGGCTGTGGCATAGGCAGATTCGGCCTGAGCTACGTCAGTGCGTGTAATTTCCCCTACATGAAAACGCTCATTGGTCGCACGCAGCTGCTGTTGCAACACACGTTCGTTGTTGATGTTAACCTGAAGAAGCTGTTCGCGCTCAATAACACCGACGTAAGCTGAAACAACCTGTTTAAAAACTTTTTGCTCAGCCGAAATCAGGTTGGCCCGCGCAGCCATAACATTATTAACAGCCTGATGAGTGGCTGCAGTTGTTTTGCCGCCGGTATAGATGTTCTGGGTTATTGTAACGCCAGCAGTATAACCAGGGGTATCATACTTACGTCGATATCCCCCCTCAGCGCCTGTGCCGTTATAGTCATTGAGGCCTTTATAGTAACTCAGCCCGACATTGCCTGTAACTACCGGCCGCCAGCCGGCCAGAGCTGTAGGGACCTGCTCATCAGTAGCTCTCAGCTGAGCCCGGGCGGCCTGAAGTGTCGGGTTAGTCAGATAGGCTGAGGCAAGGGCCTCCTGAAGGGTATGAGGAACAAATTCGGGGGAGCCACTGCCATCATACTTCTGTGCCCACGCAGTCGTGCTGCACAACGCCGCAGCGAGCCCCATTCCACAAATACGCTTCATTAATCTCCCCCCATGCAGGATCAGAACGTGATAGAACATTCCCCGGGTATGAGCAAAGAGAATTTTTTCTATAGTTTGCGGCTTATCAGGATAGTAAAAAAGAAAAACACCAAGAAAAGAGTCTTTCAGGATTTCTTTTTTATTATGCTGCAGCCTGTGTATGAAAATTTCGATTTTTTTATAATAACAACTCTTGACCTGAAGGGGAAGTCAGGAGATAAGGCAGGCACGTCATCGGTCCGGTGGCAGAGTGGCTATGTAGCGGACTGCAAATCCGCGTACGGGGGTTCGATTCCCTCCCGGACCTCCAGCGATATTTCATAAAAAATTATAAAGTCAGGAACAATCTTTTATAGTTTGTTGCTCCGACTTAAAATGGCCGCCAGACGAGGAGCATAGTTTGCCCCCGCCAGCCAGTGTAGTATTCAGCCCTTTATTCCTGGTCAGCCCTGATCGACTTAAGGATGCGTTTACGTAAAAACTGAGGCACAAGGCGTTCAGCGACACGGAGTATCCGAAATTGCCAGGGGAAGATGCATTCTTCTTCATTGTGGTGAATGGCTTTCATAATACGTTTCGCGGCATTTTCGACTGATACCAGAAACGGCAGGCTGCCCTTTAGTCTCTGGCTCATCTGTGTATCGACAAAGCCCGGAGCGATATGAATGACTTTTATACCTTCTTCTTCCCATCCAAGTCGGGCAGCACTGGCGAAAGAAGCCAGGCCGGCTTTAGAGCTGCTATAGGCGGCCGAAAAAGGCAGTTCATAGTAAGCGGAGACTGAGCCAATTAGCACCACCCTCCCTCCTTTGCGGGGAATCATACGTCGGGCCGCAGCTGTAGCCAGAGTAACGGGCGCTGTATAGTTCACCAGAGCGAGCTGCAGCACCTTTTGAGGGTCCTCTGTTAAATCTTTCGGTGTTTTAATGTCAGAAAGACCTGCCCCGAGAATAACCATATCGCACTGAGCTATGGCATCATCTTCATAGAAAGCTGAGAGTGCATCCTGCCCCTTTGCCAGGTCGATCTGACGAGAGATAATTTTTGCGCCACGCCCGCCGCAGACTGCTGAAATTTTTCGCAGCTTTTCTTCATCCCTGCCCCACAAAATGAGGGTTCGTCCCGGTCTGGCATAGCGCTTTGCCAGCTCACCACCAATGCCACCGGTAGCGCCTGTAATTAAAATAGATTTTGGTTCCGGCCGATTAGTTGACACGTTTTTACCTCTTTTCTCTTTCACATTTTATCAGAATGGTGCACCAGTCTGCTATCCGTAAGGTGACTTAAGGTGGGAGTGTACAGAGCGCCGATGACTACAACCGATGAAATTATTATATCTCCCGTGTCGGGAGCACGCCAGCTCGCTTTGTTTATCCGTATGCCCCGCCTTCTTTACACAGGTCTTCCCGGCTTTGTGCCTCAGCTCGAAATGGAAGCGAGAGCTATGCTCTCTCCGGCGCAGTCTCCCTTCTTTCAGCATGGCAAGGCACAGTATTTTATTGCGTGGCGCAACGGAGAACCAATAGGGCGTATTGCTGCGCAGATTGATTTTCTTGCGCTTGCACAGCCTGGTCCATCAATTGGTTTTTTCGGTGCTCTTGATACGACAACGCCAGAGTGTGTCGAGCCGCTGATGGCAGCGGCAGAGACCTGGTTACGTCAGTTCGATATTGATGTGATCAGGGGGCCATGGACGCTTAACAGCAATGGTGAATCTGGTGTGATGGTTGAGGGGCAGCTTGAACCTCCCATGGTTGGTACGGCCTGGCACCCTGAAATGCTTGATCAGGCAGTTCAAAAAGCCGGCTTTACAAAAGCGATGGATCTTTTTTCTTATTCCATGCCTCTTTCTCCCGCTGCTGAGCAGGCTAACCGTATTCCTCAGGGGCTGCGTGAGCGTCTGGGTGACATTACCGTCCGCGGATTGCGTCAGGATAAGCTTGTTGAAGACGCAGCTATTTTGCAGGATCTTTATAACGATGCCTGGGCAGGTACATGGGGGAATGTGCCCATGACCACAGAAGAAACCAATTTTTTGCTGAAAACGCTGAAACCGGTTTTAAAGCCTGAGCAATACGTCCTTATTGAACTGAATAAAGAACCTGTAGCGATCGCATTAGTCGTGCCTAATGTTTATGACGTTTCAGGCGACCTGAATGGTGCTCCCTCGGCCGCTGGCTGGGCTAAGCTGGCATTTCGTATAGCAACGCACGATTTTTCATCGGCCAGGGTTATTTTACTTGGGGTTAAAAAGAAACTCTCAGGTACGGCCCTTGGCGCAATTGTCCCTGCATTGCTTATTGATGAGCTGATACAGCGCGGCAGAGTTCTGCCTTACCGTACGATCGAACTTGGGTGGGTTCTTGAAACGAATGACGGTATTCGCAATCTGATCGAACGTATCGTTCCCACACCATATAAAACGCACAGAATGTATGAAAAATGGCTTAAAACAGCCTGATATTTTTTAAAAATGGCTCCAGCCGGGAGAGGAGAAGTTTAATGCTTCTCCGTTTTTCCCGATAATTTTTGCCCCTGAAAATGTATTATGAAAATGTCCGATGCGGGTTACCGTAACCGGTCCTGTTGCGGTGTTCACAACCGGGTTCTTTGCCAGTCTTTTTTCCTGCTCTGGAGAAACGCTGAAAAGAATTTCGTAGTCATCTCCACCTGTCAGGCAGGTTTTTAACCATGTCTCACCACATTTCTGCGCGGCTTCTGACATTGGTACAGATGTTGCTTCAATCGTAACACCAAGATGATTTTCACGCGCAAGATGTCCGGCGTCCTGCAGCAGGCCATCAGAGATGTCCATAGCTGCTGATGCAAGCCTGTAAAGTGCAGCACCAACGCGTGGTTGTGGCAGATGGTAGCGTTGCGCAAGATAACCTGACGGATCAGGAATATCCCCCTGAAGGGCGCGCAGACCCAGAGCACCGTCGCCTATGGTACCTGTGACCCACAGCCCATCCCCTGCCCTGGCGCCAAGCCGTTTAATAGCCTGGCCCGGCAATACCGACCCTATGATGGTCAGAGACAGAACGAGAGGCCCCCTGGTCGAGGTTGTATCCCCTCCCATGAGCGCAATATTAAAAATTTTCTGATCCTGCAGCAGGCCGTCACTAAAGGCTGCAAACCATTCTTCAGTAACACCCGGCGGCCTGGCTATTGTTAGCAGCCATCCTTCAGGTCTGGCTCCCATAGCCGCCAGATCTGAAAGGTTACACCGTAACAGCTTACGTCCTATCGTCCCGGGCGGGTCAGAGGGCAGAAAATGTACCTGCTCCACCATCGCATCAGCGGCAATAACAAGCTCACGCCCCCGGGGAGGCGTGTAAACAGCAGCGTCATCACGTAAATTTAATGCCGCAGGGCCTGCAAGCTTTGAGAAATGCCTGCGTATAAAAGAGAATTCCTGAGGGAGGTCAGTCAGCGTTATGACCCTTTGTATCGGCCTGAAGCTTTGTCGTGATGGTATCAAGTACACCATTGACCAGTTTTGGTTCATCCCCTGAGAAAAACCCGTGGGCGATGTCCATATACTCGTTAATCAGGACAGGTGCAGGTATTGAGTTTTCAAGCAGCTCACCCATAGAAGCCATGAAAAGAGCGCGAAGAACCGGATCAAGCCGTTCAACAGGCCATGTTTCAGGAAGCGTCTCTTTGAGAAGTTCTGTTATTCTCCCCCGATGAAGAAGAGCTTTTTTAACAACAGAATCAAACAGCTGAACATCAGGTGATGGTACACATCCCTCTTCGTATGAGAGCTGCGCCTGTTCTGCATTGAAGCGATATATAATGAACTGCTGAATTACCTCGTCAGCGAAGTCAGCGTTCTGGTCAATCTGAAAAAGAGCCTGAACGGCCGCCAGCCGGGCCGCAGTCCGGGGTCTTTGAGGGGTATGTGTTTGCACGGCCATGTCTATCTCACCAGAGTAAAGAGGACGGTTTGATGGCGTCTTTATGCGCCAAGGTCTAGTCCTTTTCCTTAAAATCAGCAGAAATTTTGTCCATTGACGTTAAAATTTCCGAAAAATCCTTCGCTTCGGTGAAGTCACGATACACGCTGGCAAAGCGTACGTAGCCAACAGTATCGACATCGCGAAGCACGTCCATGGCCATGCTGCCGATCAGAGCAGAATCAATTTCTCCTTCTCCCGAGGCTTCCAGCCGGCCGACAATTCCGGTAACAATTTGCTCGATTCTACTATCAGGAACAGGTCGTTTACGCAAAGCAATGCGGATGGAGCGTGCAAGTTTCTCGCGCTCAAAAGGTGCTCTTTGTCCATCAGCTTTGATAACGACAAGCTCACGCAGCTGTACGCGTTCGACAGTTGTAAATCGTTGCCCACAGGATAAGCAGGACCTGCGCCGCCGAATAGCGGATATCTCTTCATTCGGACGACTGTCTTTTACCTGGCTATCCGGGTTACCGCAAAAAGGACAACGCATTGCATACCTTCATTATTTAATTTAGAAACTATAACAAGTGTCTGCTCATATAGCATAGCAGCGTCAGGCTGCGCGCCAGACAAAATTACAGACCTGCACATGTGGCACATTAAAAATACTGGGAAAATCGATGAAGCAATTTTTTTTAAACAAAAAAACTTTTATCGTATGTTGCATGCTTGTCTGGCCGGGAGTAGCAGCTGCTGCACAAAGCTTAGAAAATTTACCTGGGCAGGAAGATGCTCAGAAGGATATTCTGATAAAAGACGCCAGCTTTGCACTTGTTGGTAACCCACCAGCCGGTGTGATTTATTTTACTATTCAGAATACCGGGGATGCCGCTCACCTGGTTACCAATGTTACTTCGCCTGCCTGTGCGCGTCTTATCGGTCATCATTCTGATCAGGAAAGCACACCAGGAACGATCAACCTGTTCCACAATCTTTCATTACCAGCGCATAGCAGCCTTGTATTCCCCGTGGGAGGATATCATCTGGTTTGTCTTGATATGCCAGAGAAATTTCTCAGCGCGCAGAATATCTCACTAACATTTTCGTTTCTTGGCGGTTCTTCTAAAACAATCGTTGCTCCGGTCGCAAAGTCAGCGGCTTCGCAGTAAAGCAGCTTACATCACAGGGGGCTCTGCACTGCCCCCTGATATAATGCCGCTATTAATTTTGTGTGAGCGTGCGGCGTATTGCCTGATGCCAGCCGGCAACCATGCTCGAACGCTGCTCGTTAGACATCTGAGGCTGAAATTGTGAGCCACTTTGCCATTCAGCTATCAGATCCTTCGGTGTGCTCCATACGCCGGTAGCAAGCCCGGCAAGAAAACCTGCGCCTAAGGCTGTTGTTTCAATGTTTTTGGGTTTTTCAACCTTAACCTGAAGCATATCGGCGAGGAACTGGCAGAACCAGTCATTAGCTGCCATGCCTCCGTCAATACGAAGCGTCTCTGTTGTCCCGGCACCATCCTGGGTCATGGCAGAAATCAGGTCCAGTGTCTGGTAAGCTACAGATTCGAGAGCTGCCCGCGCAATATGAGCGGCTGTGGCATCAAGCGTCAGGCCACAGATAAGGCCACGGGCGTCAGGATCCCAGTGAGGTGCACCAAGCCCGACAAAGCCTGGCACCATATATACGCCGTGACTGTGAGGGATACGCGTGGCCATATCATCAGTCTGTGAAGCATGAGTGATCAGGTTAAGACCGTCACGAAGCCATTTAATAGCGGCACCGGCAACGAAAATTGAACCTTCCAGCGCATAGGTTGTTTTATTGTTTACGCGATAACCGATTGTTGTGAGCATACGGTTTTTTGATGAAACCGGCTTTTCTCCGGTATTCAGCAGCACAAAACATCCGGTGCCATAAGTTGCTTTTGCCATGCCGGGAGACAGGCAGGTCTGCCCCACCAGGGCTGCCTGCTGATCTCCCGCCATGCCGGCAACAGGAATAGCCCGGCCGTAGAGTGACGGAATGGTTTCACCAAAAATAGTACTGTTATCTTTTACTTCAGGCAGGATTGCAGCGGGAATACGGAATTTTCTGAGCAGCTCCTCATCCCATTCCTGCGTATGAATATTAAACAGCAGAGTGCGTGACGCATTGGTGATGTCAGTCGCATGTACCTTGCCACCAGTCAGGCGCCACAGAATGAAGGAATCTATAGTGCCAAATGCAAGCTCACCTTTTTCTGCTCTGGTGCGTGCGTCATTCACATTATCAAGCAGCCAGGCCAGTTTTGTTGCTGAAAAATAAGGATCGAGCAGCAGGCCTGTGCGCTCACGTACTACGGTTTCATATCCTTCTTCCCGCAGTTTCTGACAAAGCTGCGCTGTACGTCGATCCTGCCAGACGATAGCGTTATAAATGGGCTTACCTGTGGCACGGTCCCAGACAACAATGGTCTCACGCTGGTTTGTGATCCCTATAGCGGCGATGCGGTCTGCACCGCCAATTTTTTCAAGAGCTTCCTGTGATGTAGCCAGAACATCACTCCAGATGTCTTCAGGATTGTGTTCAACCCAGCTGGACCGTGGGTAAAGCTGAGGAAATTCTTTACGTGCACCGGCCAGCTCCACAGCATTTTTATCAAAAATAATACTGCGTGTTGAGGTTGTTCCCTGGTCGATAGCGAGAACGCAATCCTGCTTACTCATGAAACACAATCCTTTTTTACTAATTTGAAATTCAGATGTAGTATTCAGGCAGATCTTTTGGCTGAAGGCATAAAAGGTCTGATGAGAAACTGATAAAACCCGGCACCCAGAACACCGCCGGCCAGAGGGCCGGCTATAGGTACCCACCAGTAATTTAACGGGCCGGGTATGGCTGTGTTGCCCCATCCTGCGAGAAAACAAAACAGACGCGGGCCAAAATCACGAGCAGGATTAATGGCCCAGGCCTCAAGGTAGCCGGCGCATGCACCAATGGCGGCAACAAGAAGCCCGACTATTAAGGCGCTTGAATTAGCTTGTGGTGCCTGGGTGTTGTACTCGCAGGTAATGGCAAATATCCCCATAACAAGCATTGCTGTGAGAATAATTTCATCTGCAAAGGCATGCAGTGGCGATACAAAGTCCCCGGGGTGGGTGAAGAAGACCCCGGACGCAACCCCATCGTGTAGCCGGTCAAGAGAATGCGCAACGGCATAATGATCAATAACCGGCGAGAACAAAGTATAGACAACAGCGGCGCCAAGAAAACCACCGGCAACCTGCGCCAGCCAGTAGGGTAAAACTTTTTTCCATGAAAAATTACGAAAAATAGCCAGAGCCAGGGTAACAGCAGGGTTGGCGTGGGTGCCGGACACTGCCCCTGTTACATAAATAGCAATCGTTACCCCAAGCCCCCAGACGATACACACCCCCCAGTAGGCCTGTTTGTAAGGACTGGGGTCATAAAGTGTGTACATTGCAGCAACAGAATCACCGAATATGATGATAATGAAAACAGCAATGCACTCAGCTATCAGCTCGCCTAAGAAGGCCTTTCTCTTACTAATCATCTTTCGCCCCGTTAATTTTATTTTTATCAGGCAAATTCATAGAGGTTTGTTGTGTCAGGCCTTACGGGCTGCGACATAAGCCGCTACTTTTTGCCTTTCAGCCTGGTTCAGATGGAGCCCCAGTTTACTGCGTCTCCACAGAACATCTTCATCTGAGCGTGCCCATTCGCGTTCAATCAGGTAATCGACTTCACGCGAGGTCAGGTCTCCGCCCAGCAATTCACCCATATCATCAAGAGACGATGCATCGCCAATGATTTCATAGGCACGGCTGCCATAATTACGCATCAGCCTCCAGGCCAGGCTTTCAGGCAGCCACGGCGCAGCCCGTGTCAGTCGCTCAAGTGCGGCAGTAAAACCGCCCTCACCGATATCTCCGCCTGGCAGAGCTTTTTCAGCAGTCCATGAGCGCCCAGCAACAGCTGGCAGAACCGGAGCCAGTTTCTCAAGAGCATGCTCAGCAAGTTTGCGGTATGTCGTAATCTTACCACCAAAAATAGAAAGCAGTGGTGCGTTGTCGCGTGTATCAAGGTCAAGAACATAGTCGCGGGTTACAGCAGATGCATTGGCTGAGGCATCATCATAAAGAGGTCTCAGACCTGCATAAGTCCATACAACATCCTGTTCTTTAATGTTTTTCTTAAAGTAACGGTTAACGCTGCTGCACAGATAGCTGACTTCTTCAGGCGAGATATCAACTTTACCAGGATCTTCTTTCCAGGCTTCATCCGTCGTACCGATAAGAGTAAATTTTTGCTCGTAGGGAATGGCAAAAACAATACGCTTGTCAGGGTTCTGGAAGATATATGCCTGAGGCCCGTCAAACAGGCGTGGTACGACAATATGGCTGCCTTTAACCAGACGGACCGATTTTGAGTTTGGAAGTTTAAGCGTGTCAGACAGCAAACGAGCAACCCATGGCCCCGCAGCATTGACCATACCCCGGGCCTGCACTGTATAATTCTCTCCGGTTGTACGGTCTTCAAGCTCGGCTTCCCACAGGCCGTTAACACGTTTTGCATTAATCAGGCGTGTCCGTGTACGAATATCAGCACCACGTTCTGCTGCATCCATGGCATTAAGAACAACGAGGCGGCTGTCCTGTACCCAGCCATCTGAATAGATAAAACCTTTTTTGAAATCGCCCTTAAGAGGCACGCCGGTCGAATGTGTGCTGAAGTTAACCGCCCGCGACTTTGGCAGCGTCATGTTAGAGGCCAGATGGTCATACAAAAACAGTCCGGCCCGCAGCATCCATGCCGGACGATCAGTCTTGGAATGCGGGAGAACAAAATGCATCGGCCAGATGATATGCGGCGCGATTTTTAAAAGGCGTTCACGTTCTGTCAGAGCTTCTCTGACCAGGCGAAATTCATAATATTCAAGGTAGCGGAGGCCACCGTGAATAAGTTTGGTACTAGCAGAAGATGTGTAGCTGGCAAGATCATCCTGCTCGACCATCAGGACTGACGCGCCGCGTCCGGCCGCATCGCGCGCAATCCCTGCTCCGTTAACGCCGCCTCCGATGATCAGGACATCGTAAGGGCCAGAGGTGGACGTTGATGACTTTGCCATTTTTCTATCCAGTTCCAAAATTAAAGTATCTTCCTCATCTGTATATTCGTATACGAAAATATAAAAAAGGCAATTTTTCGCTTATGATGAAAGAAAGAATAATTTATTTTCATTTTTTCTTTTCAGAAGACGCTTTATCCTGCGTTGTATGAACCGAAACATTGGCCTGAGTGGCTATGGTGTTAAGGTGGTCTGGCAAAGGCAGGTCTGTATAAAGTACATCAATATCAGCAAGATGACCAACACGCGCCATGGGCCGCCGTTTTAATTTTGTGTGGTCCGCCAGTAAGATCACGGTCCGGGCATTGCGAATGATAGCCTGAGCGACATTGATTTCCTCGGCATCGAAATCAAGCAGGGTGCCATCTTCATCTATCCCGCTAATACCGATGACACCAAAATCAGCCCGGTACTGTTCAATCATATGTGTGGCTGCCGGGCCAATAATACCGCCATCTCTGAGGCGCACTACGCCACCTGTAATTGTCAGGCTACATGCAGGAGCCGGTGTCAGAAGAGAAGCGACATGAATATTATTAGTGATAATTTTTAAAGATTTATGATGGCGTAAGGCCCGGGCAAAAGCCTCGGTTGTTGTGCCGATATTTATAAAGAGAGAGGATCCGTCAGGTATAAGCTGAGCGGCTTTTTTGCCGATAAGGTCTTTTTCTTTGAAGTTAAGAATCTGACGCTCGGCATAATCGATGTTCTCCAGGGGTGACAGTGCCGCCGCACCGCCATGGTGCCTGTTAATCAGGTTTTCTGTCGCCATGAAATTAACATCACGTCTGACAGTCTGCACCGTTACATTAAGCTCAGTCGCGAGGTCTTCGTTGGTAACGTAGCCTCGCTTTTGAACCAGTTTCAGAATGTGCTTTTGTCTTTGTAGTGACTTCGACATCAGGCCATTTTATCCGATGTAATAAGAGCAGTTAAGGCTCTTCCATATCGTGAAAGTCGCGATGGCTCTACTCCCCTGATCTGTTTTAATTCAGTTAGTGATCGCGGCGCGGCGGATACTATGAGGCGTAATTCGTGGTCAGAAAAAATAACATGAGCCGGAACCTCCTGCTCTCTGGCTTCATCTGCGCGCCATTGCCGGAGTATCTCAAAAAAAGGTTCATTGTCAGTTAACAGGTCTGATGTGAAATCATCTGCGCTGACACTATAAATAGAGAAATGCATCAACCTTTTGATTTTATGGTAAATTTTTTTCAAAAACGTGCAGTTATCACAATGTCCGCAAGGGTGAGGAAAATCCTCTCCCAAATAATGCAGAAGCGTTTGTGTACGACATGATGATGTCTCAGCTATCTTCTGCATTGCGGCCAGACGGTACATCGCCTTATTTTTTTCGTTTTCTGACAAACGCGATATCTGAATACCGTAAGCCGCATGTTTTATATCATTTTTCTTATAAAACAGCAGAGCTGAAGCTTTTTTTCCATCGCGCCCTGCCCGACCTGTCTGCTGATAATAAGCTTCAGGAGAGGGCGGCATATCGAGATGAATAATAAATCTGATATCTGGTCGGTCTATCCCCATACCAAAGGCAATTGTCGCGACAATAATTAAGGCCTCTCCTGAACGAAAACGTAAAAGAGCCACACGCTTTTCAAGAGGAGATAAACCGGCATGATAGGCCAGAGCCGGTAAGTTTTTCAGTTTCAGGTCATGTGCAATGCGCGCAGTACGGGCACGATTTTTACAGTAAATAATGCCTGTCATATTTTTAAAATCAGATAAAACAGATATCAGCTGAGATGTATGAATTTTTTCATTTATAATTTTAAGGTCAATATTACCTCGGTAACATATTGATCTTAAAGTAAATTTTTTAGGTATAGCCAGTATATTACGAATATCATCACAGGTTTTATGATCAGCCGTGGCTGTAAGCGCAATACGTGGCACATCAGGAAAATATTCCTGCAGTAAAGACAGGCGTCGATAGTCAGGCCTGAATTCATGCCCCCAGGATGAAATGCAGTGTGCTTCATCTATGGCAATGATGGAAAGATGGCACTGACGCAACCAGGACAGAGTGCGCGGAGCAAGCAGCTTTTCTGGCGAAAGGTAAAGAATATCTATGCGGCCAGAGACAATTTCTTCCTGAGCGGTTGCCAAATCATCTTCTGTCAGGCCTGAATGAAGAGCAACAGCCCGAATGCCCAGATGATTAAGGCTGGCAGCCTGATCGTCCATCAGGGCTGTGAGGGGTGAAATAACAAGCCCCATACCACGTCGGCACAAAGCCGGAATTTGGTAACACAGGCTCTTCCCTCCTCCTGTCGGCATTAGGAGGAGGAGATTATGGCCTTCCATCAGGCAGGCAATCGCCTGGGCCTGTAAGCCACGAAAAGAGTCGCGGCCAAAAACAGTCTTCAGAACTGTTTCTGGCGACGTATTACAAAACCGATTCTGCCAGTTACCGGAAGCCATATGCATGACCAGGTCATGACATGCCGGGATATCATCCGTTATTTAGCAGATAACTCAATCTCAACACGGCGTGCACCTACGGCTGATGCTTCTGTGTTTGAAGGGGGGCGTGGCATCTGCACAACGCGTTGTGCATCAACGCCATCGTCTATAATCTGCTGCCTGACAAGCTTGGCACGCTGAATAGCGAGAAGTGAATCTGCTGACAAATCATTGCCGACACCGGCATATCCTTCGACTTTGACAATGCCTGAAGGATTTTGTCTGGCCAGCGATGCCGCTTCAGAAACGACATTCTGAGCAGCGCTGTCAAGTTCAACTGAGTTGTTACTAAAAAACACAACATATTTACGAGGAGGCTTGCTTGCGCACCCGGCAAGCAAAGATAGTCCCAGTGCAATAAACAGGCGACGCATTAAGTTAATCCTCTTTAAAGGAAATCTAAATCAACTAATGCGCAACCTTGCCTCATTAATGCCATAAGCACAATCATCATTATGACATTGCTTTTATTACTGAGACTATTAATTTTTTTCCTGAACAGCCTGCCCCTTTGAAAGACGCCATATCTGGTCTGGCGTTTCAACACCAGTCAGCCTGTGAGTGACCAGGAGGATTGTGTGATTGGCAGCCAGGGTATTCAGCGTCATCAGAAAGCTTTGCTCTGTCTGCGCATCCAGCCCGGTTGTGGGTTCATCCAGAATCAGGATTGGTGCCTTTGTCAGCAGCGTTCGTGCGAGCGCTATACGGCGTCCCTGCCCGCCTGAAAGTTTCATCCCGCCCTCACCCAGCCAGGTATCAAGCCCTTCAGGTAAGCTGTGAACAACGTCAGCTACGGATGCCTCTTCAAGTGCGGTCCACAACTCATCCTCTGTTGCTTCGGGGCGACCCAGTAGCAGATTAGCGCGAATGGTATCATCAAAAATATGCGTTGCCTGTGACAGCCAGGCGATCTGCCGGCGCAGAGAATCTGTGTCGATAGCAGAAAAAGGAATGTCATCGAGACTGAGAGTTCCTGATTCTGGTGTTGCCGCCTTTAAAAGCAGGGCTGCAAGGCTTGATTTGCCAATACCTGAAGGCCCAAGGAGGACAGTGTAAGAACCAGCAGAGAGCGTTAAGTTTAATTTATTGAAAATATAGGGCCGGTCCTCTGCCCAGCGAAATTTCAGGTTGTTTATGTACACTGAAGGATTAACAGGAGCGGGCACGAGCGGAAGTGCAGGCCGTTGTACCGGCCGGGCAACTGCGATTTCGACAACACGCTGTGCTGAAGCTCCCATGGCGCCGGCCTGAAGCCCCGCTCTGGTTAACGCACTGATACTTTCAAAAGCAGCTACGGTCAGAAAGAGGCAGACAACGCCAGGAAGTGGCTGGATATGAAAAAAGACAAGGCCGGAAAGTGCGAGCAGAATAAGAAAAATAGCTGACTGACCACAGAAAAACACAGACATACTGGCTAATGATGCCTGACGTATGAGTGAGAACTGTCCGTTTAAGTAAACTGCGTCAGTCTCTTTTATATCCGCCATAATTCGCTGTTCTGCGTTAAATGTACGAATTTCTCTTAAACCACCTGTCAGGTCGAGCACCTTAACACGCAGGGCGGCAAGGTTTGATGCCTGTTTCTGCGCGCCTTTCTGCCCAAGTTTCGCGACACTGTAGGGAATAAGGAAAGCTGCAACAAAAAAGAGAAGGCTAATTAGGCTGCCCAGCAGAAAATTTTGTTTGCAAATGATAAGAATGAGCGCGGAAAATGTCAGACAGGCACAGAAAAAGGGTAAAATAATCTGCAGGTAAAGGCCGTCCAGAGTGCCGATATCTGACACAAGCCGGGAGAGCATGTCCCCTGCCCGTTTGAAGCCCAGTCCTGCTGCGGCACCATCAGCCAGAGACCTGAAAAACCATACACGCAGCTGAGCCAGCACACGAAACATTGCATCATGTGCAAATAAGCGCTCAGCATACCGGAAGAGGATACGCCCGATACCACTCATACGTAAAAGTGCTGTACTGACAACTATGCTCCCGGTCACGACCCCTGCCAGTCGCAGTCCTGAAAACTGAACCAGAACAAGCCAGCAGCACAGAGCGGCAAGAGCAAGAAAAACACCAAAAATGAGCCGTGGTGCCTGGTCTGACCAGAGATTGAGGATGTATTTTATAGCCTGCCAGGAAGAAAGGTGCATGTCATGGGGTTTATGTTTAGCCATCTGCACGGCTTCCTTTCTGATCATCAGTCATACCATCCCTGAGGTGAATATGTTTCCCTTCAAAGCTCATGGCCGCTGCTGAGTGAGTGGCAAGAATAACTGTTTTGCCTTTAGCCAGTATTTTCAGGCTTTCAAACACATCCTGCTCTGTTAGCGGGTCGAGATGAGCTGTAGGTTCATCAAGCAGTAAAACAGGAGCATTTTTCAGGTAAGCCCGGGCAATAGCAATACGCTGCGCCTGCCCGCCAGAAAGACCAAAACCACCCTCACCTATATATGTTTCCAGCCCGTCTGGCAGCTGAGGTAAAAATGTATCGACAGCAGCGGCCTGAATGGCTGCAGCTAATGCGGCCTCGTTAGCGTCTGGTGATGCGAACAGGATATTTTCACGCAATGTACCTGCAAATAAGACAGGCCTTTGCCCGATTGCAGAAATGATGTGAGAGAGCTTTTCCGGGGGGCAGGTTTCTGTTGGTATATTATTGAACAGAACTGTGCCGCTATCGGGGTAAATAAAGCCCAGCAAAAGCTCAACAATAGTCGATTTTCCCGCTCCCGAGGCACCTGACAGAACCAGGGTTTCACCCGGGTTGACAGAAAAAGATATATTTTTCAGCGTAGTTCCACGTGCCGGATCCCATGTAAAACTGACATTGTCAAAACATATCGAGACATTATGGCTTTCGGTAAGACTATCTACGTCAGAAGAAAATTCTTTTTGTATCGTACTGATATCCATCATAGCTGCCGCAGCACTTTGTGCATGTGCGCGGTCCTGGTAAGCCAGAGCCAGAGAGCGCAGAGGGGCAAAAAATTCAGGCGTGACCAGCAGCGCAAATAACCCGTGAATTAGGGTGATCTGCAAAGCACTTTCCATACCCTGTGCATGTAAAGTGAGAGCTGTATGAGCAGTGATAAGCGTTAATACTATAAAAGCCACAACCATGGCGCAATCGATCGAAGCTGATGAAAGGAAAGCGACCCGCAAAACTTTCATCGTTCTTACACGCAGTTCTTCCGCAGCTGCGCCGATGCGTTGAGTTTCGTCTTCAGCCCGCCCTGCCAGAACAATCGTTGCAATGCCTTTAATCCGGTCAAGAAAGCGAGCCTGCAGACGCACCATAGCCAGAAACTGCTTACGTGATGCAACAGCAGCGCCAATGCCAAAAAGAGCCTGTGCAAAGGGTACGGTCAGGCCGCACAGCCCAAGGATGAGCGCCGCCTGTGGCTGAATACAATAAACCGGTATAAGTATAAGGCAGGGTGCGGCTATCCAGAGCACGGAAGCAGGAAGCCAGCGTGAAAAGAAGCCGTTCAGGGCTTCAACCCGGTCAATCACAGTGGTCGCAAGCACACCGCTGTGAGTCTGACGCAGCAGAGCCGGGCCTTCAGATAAAATAGCAGCGAGAGCTTCTTCCCGCAGGCGCTTTCTGGCCGCAAAGCCGGCTTTGGCTGCGGCAACCTCGCCCCTGGCCATACACAGCCCTCTCAGAACTGACAGTATAACAAAACCAGCCAGATAAGGCACGGGAGATGCATTAACCGGCCCCTGGGTTAGTGCCATAAGAGCATAGCCCAGAAGAGTGGCAACACACCAGGCCAGCCCTACCCCCAGAAGAGAGGAGATCAGTGAGAGAAGAATAACAGGCCTTGCTGCCTGGCGCCCAAGACGTGACTGTGCCTTCGTCCACTGGCGTATTGCTGCTTTTTCGTTGCTCATAACGCAAGCCATTATACGGATATGCTACCAAAGCAACAGCTTCATAAAATTTTTGCAGCTATGCGTTACGGTGTGATGCTTTACACAGCAGAAAAAACGCTAAAAAATTCTTCAATTAAAATTAGTTAACGCGACTCATCCGGATGAAGAAAGATGATTTTATTTGCCTTATCCTATTTAAATTGTGTGTCAGGCTGACAAAGATTTTTTTATGATATGACGGTGCTGTGACGCTGATCAGAGAAAAACAGAACACAGCTTCATTATGACCAGGCTGTTTGAACCTTTAGCCTGTGTCATGGCAACATATCCGGCTGTAAGCGACTTTACCCCTCTTCATGTCTGAAGAATGTCGGTATGCTTGCCTGACAGACACATCGATGATGCTTTAACGGATATAGAAGACGTTCATGGGACCAGCACCAATCCTCCATTTGCAGGATATTTCTTTTACTCTGGGAGGGCGCCCTCTTCTTAATGGCGCAAATCTGGCAGTTACTCCCGGTGAGCGGATATGCCTCATCGGACGTAACGGAAGCGGAAAATCAACGCTTCTTAAAATAGCTGCCAGTCAGCTTTTACCCGATTCAGGCTCTGTATTTCTGCAGCCTGGCGCAACATTACAGTACCTGCCTCAGGAACCTGACCTTTCAGGGCACAAAACAGCGCTGGACTATGTTCAGTCACGTATCAGCGACCCGACAGATTTGTGGCGTGCGGCAGCGCTCCTTGATGCTGTTAACCTTAGCGGAGACAAAGAGACGGCTCATCTTTCAGGCGGAGAGGTCCGGCGTTGCGCTATTGCTGGTGTTCTTGCTGCCTCCCCTGATATTCTTCTGCTTGATGAGCCGACGAACCATCTTGATCTGCCCACTATTGGCTGGCTCGAAAAAGAGCTGATGAGTTTAAATTGTGCGATCGTCATTATCAGCCATGACCATCGCCTGCTCTCCACACTCTCCCGGTCTGTTGTCTGGCTTGACCGCGGTGAAACCCGCAGGCTTGATCAGGGCTTCGATCGTTTTGAAGAATGGCGTGAAGAGTTTCTTGAGCAGGAAAGCCGTGACGCTCACAAGCTCGACAGGCAGATTGAGCGTGAAGAAGACTGGATGCGCTATGGTGTTACGGCACGCCGCAAAAGAAATGTCAGACGTGTGGCTGAGCTGGCTGATCTGCGGAAAAAACGAAGTGAAGCCATTAAAGTGCCCGGTAAATTAACGCTGGATACATTATCGGCCGGAACATCAAGCAAACTTGTCGCCGTTGCAGAAAATATCAGCAAAAGCTGGGGTGATCGTACCATTGTAAATAATCTCGACCTGCGCATTCTCCGTGGTGACAGGTTAGCTATTATTGGTGCAAATGGTGCTGGTAAAACAACGCTCCTTCGCATGTTAATCGGTGAAGACCAGCCTGATTCCGGAACAATTGTTCTGGGGCCTTCCCTTTCTATGGCGTCCCTTGATCAGAAGCGCGAAATGCTTGATCCTGAAAAAACACTCTCAGACACCCTGACCGGTGGTGGAGAGATGATACAGGTAGGCTCGGAAAAACGTCATGTAATTGGTTATATGAAGGAGTTTCTGTTTCGCCCCGAGCAGGCTCGTACTCCGGTCAGTGCCCTCTCCGGCGGTGAGCGCGGACGGTTGATGCTGGCCTGTATTTTATCTCAGCCGTCAAATTTTCTTGTGCTTGACGAGCCAACAAACGATCTCGACCTGGAAACACTGGATTTATTGCAGGATATGCTCGCATCATACCCGGGTACTGTTCTGCTTATCAGCCATGATCGTGATTTTATTGATCGTGTTGCAACGTCTGTACTGACAACAGAAGGCGATGGAAACTGGACCGAATATGTCGGAGGGTACAGCAGTATGCTCTCGCAGATGCGAGCCAGTAGTCAGCCAGCATCTTCTGCGCCGGCAGCGGCCACTCTGCCTCAGACTTCTGCAGCAGCACCTAAACAGGCAGCAAAAAAGCTTAATTATAAAGATCAGTTCAGATTATCTCAGTTACCTCAGGAGATGGCCAAGCTTGAGCAAAAGAAAGAAGCTCTGAAAAATAAGCTTGATGATGTCGATTTATATGCCAGAAACCCGACACAGTTTCAGAAATACTCAGCTGATCTGGAGGCGGTAGAAACCCTTCTCTCGGGGATTGAAGAAGAGTGGCTTGCTCTTGAACTGAAAAAGGAAGAGCTTGAAAATAATTAAGCTCGTTTTGTGATAAAAAAAGGACCTTCTGAAATTATCAGAAGGTCCTTTTAAAAGAGCTGGCTCAGGAAGACTGAGGGCCCGTTTCAGGATAAAGTCTGTACCCGCCACCTTCTGTAATCAGCAAAGATGCATTAGCCGGATCGGGTTCGATTTTTTGTCTCAGGCGATAAATGTGGGTTTCAAGCGTATGTGTCGTCACGGCTGCATTATAACCCCACACCTCATTGAGCAAAACCTGGCGTGGAACAGGGCGTGTACCGGCACGATATAAAAATTTAAGAATAGCCGTTTCTTTTTCAGTCAGGCGGATACGCTTATTTTTTGTCGTTTCCTGAAGGAGCTTAACCGACGGGCGAAATGTATACGGCCCGATCGAGAAAACAGCATCTTCACTATTTTCAAAAAGTCTTAGCTGCGCACGCAGGCGCGCCAGAAGTTCTGCAATACGGAATGGCTTGGCAACATAGTCATTGGCACCGGCATCAAGACCGCGAACAATATCCGCTTCATCATCTGAGCCGGTGAGCATGATAATGGGTACACGCACACCGCTGCTACGCAGCTCTGCGCAGAAATCTCGGCCATCGCCATCTGGTAGTGTGACGTCAAGCAGAATGGAATCATACCGACTGTCAGGCGCTTCCAGTTTAGTGCGCGCATCAGCCAGGGAGACCGCTTCTGTTACTGAAAACTCACCATCAATCTGTAGTTGCTCAACAAGAGTTTGCCGAAGTACCTGGTCATCATCAACGATCAGTATGGGACGTGCACCTGTCATAAGTATTGATACCCTTTATGTCGGCTCTTAATTTTTAAAGGACGATCCGAGCCTTTCCGGTCTGGCAGAACCATCTCATGATTTTCCTCTTTAACCAAGAGCGAATACCATATCTGGCTGGTAAAAAAAGGTGTTACCAGAGTGTGGTATCTTCAAAAAAATGTTTTATGCTCCTACGTAATGTGATCCGCCGGTTATAAGTTCAGCCTCAGAAAACTCGGGCGGCACAAGAGCGATGACACTATATCCATTCTCAAGCGAGGGGCGGATATCATCTTCAGCAGAAAGAACACTTATCGCAACGCCTTTCTGTATGACCAGAAAGGGTAGAAGATTATTATTCTCGTGAAAAACAGTATGTTTGTTTTCAGTCGTGACAATAAGCTCCATGAAGTGCCAGCCTTCACTGATAAGTGTTTCAAGCAGTGTGAAGTTCCATGAAGGGTCGCCAAAAACTTTACCTCGGGCATCCCGGCTTAGCCCGCTATACTGGTCGAGGCGCGCAATGCCGGGGCTGACCTGGAAAACCCTTTGGTGACCAAAGTGCGGCGCCAGATGAGCACAGACAAGGCCATTATAGATATTATCCGGCGTTGCGCAGATAAGATAATCAGCAGGTCGCTCTTCCAGACTTTCAGCGCCTTCTTCCGAAAGTACTTCAGTCTGAAGTACCGGAATTTTCTCATGCCTGGCCCGCATTAGTTTTTTTTCAGAGCTGTCAACAAGAAGTACGGGCACATTTGCTTTATGTAATGTAGCGGCCAGGTGTGTCGACCAGGTATTGGCCCCAACGATAGCAAGAGCCGGTTCGTTAGACAGTGTAAGTTTCAGGCGCCGCCCCAGCGGCATAAGTGAAAAACCATGTAAAATCATAGTGGAGGCGATAATTGCAAAGACAGCTGGCATAACCTGCCCGGCCCCAGGGTAGCCTGCATCCTGCAGGCGCAGGCCAGCAATACCGGCAACAGCAGCTGCTACGATACCGCGAGGGGCAATCCAGCCAACAAAAATACGCTCAGGCCACGTCAGGTCTGAACGAATAGTTGCCAGCAATATGCCAAGCGGTCTGACCAGAAATAAAACAGCAAGTGTCAGCAAACCAATTGATATAGAAAGATGTGCCAGCTCAGCGCGCTGAAGATCAGCAGTCAGTAAAACAAAGAGAATAGAGACAATCAGTACAACCAGCGCTTCTTTCATGCGCTGAATTTCAGCAAAGCCTGGAATGCGCAGATTAACCAGCGCCATGCCAAATACGGTTGAGGCCATAAGGCCTGCACCGTCCATCGCCAGGGTGCCAAGAACAAATAAAACCAGCGCACTGGTAATTAACACCGGAATTTTGAGGATTTCAGGCATCATGTCCCGCACCCAGAGCCAGCGCATGCCCCACGCCGCACCAAACCCGAGCAGGATCATTAATCCCGCACTGAGAATCATATGAGGAAGGATAAAACCAAAAAAAGTGCCTGATCCCTCCCCTGGTCGCATCAGAAGCACTTCAAGCACCAGAGTTGCCAGAATAGCGCCAACGGGGTCATTAATAATAGCTTCCCACCGCAAGAAAGCTGCGACACGGGGGTGTAGCTTAGCCTGTCTGAGAAGCGGTAAAACAACTGTCGGGCCAGTCACAACAATAATTGCACCGAAGAGAAACGCCGCCCCCCAGCTCATAGCGCCAATATAATGCGCGGCAGCACTACCCAGAATAAGATTGATCGGCAGTGCAAATAACGTCAGCCGAATAACACCTTCACCTGATTGTTTGAGCTGACGAAAATCAAGCGCCAGGCCACCTTCAAAAACAATAAGCGCAACGGCGAGAGAGACAAGGGAATGGAAAGCCGGACCAATCATCTTTGTCGGATGTAAAATTTCCAGACCCGGCCCGGAGACAAGCCCCAGTGAAAAGAGCAATACAATAGCAGGCAACCGAAAACGCCAGGCTGTCCATTGTGCGAGCATACTGCCGCCCAGAACAAAAAAAATGAAAAGTAGTACACTTTCAGTCATGGCCACCTGTCTTAAACACAGCTCTGCTTTTTAAGCCTATATAAAGATATATTAACTGATGCTTCTTATTTTTGCCAACAAAACAAAAAAAGCCCTCTGCAAGAGGGCTTCGGTAAATAACAAAATTTATATAATATTTTTTATTTAAATCATAAACAAATAATGGTTTTTATAGTGCTGGTGTTTTGTTGTAATATTACAATTACTCTTTTCTCTTAAGAGTAGCTGCGAAAAACCCATCTGTACCATCACGGTATGGTGTTAATGAAATCATATCACAATCACGCAACGCGTGAGGCAGAGAACTGCTTTGCGGAGCGATGAGTCTGAAATCAGCGTGACGCGCCAGGAAAGATTCAATCTGACCGGTGTTTTCAGCTGATAAAATAGAACAGGTCGCATAAACCATTCTGCCGCCAGGTTTAACAAGAGCTGCAGCTTTATCGAGAATGGCTGCCTGTTTTTCTAGCAGCTCATCAATATCCACCTGCGTCAGACGCAGCCGAGCATCAGGGTTGCGACGCCACGTGCCTGTTCCGCTACATGGTGCATCGACAAGAACACGGTCGAAAGATCCCGCCCTGCGTTTCGTCCATTTGTCACCACTTACCAGCAGGTGGCGTTCAACATTATGTACCCCTGCTCTTCTGAGGCGCTTCACCGCACCGGTCAGCCTTTTTTCAGATACATCACAGGCGGCGATATGTCCTTTGTTTTGCATCATCATGGCAAGAGCAAGCGTTTTGCCACCTGCACCGGCACAATAATCGAGAACGCGCATCTCTGGCGCCGGGTCAAGAGCAGCGGCAACCAGCTGGCTGCCCTCATCCTGTATTTCTATACGGCCATCTTTAAACGGCGCTGTCGATGTAACTGAAACACGCCCTTTAAACCGTAAACCCCAGGGAGATAATGGTGTCGGGGTTGTCAGAAAACCTTCCTGCCTGAGTGCTGACTGAGCCTCTTCACGCGTGGTACGTAAAATATTCACCCGCATGTCGAGAGAGGCTGTCTCTGAAAGAGCGGTAAGTTCCTGCTCCAGTGTTTCCCCAAATGTTTGCTGCAGCTCAGGCAGCAGCCAGTCAGGTATTTCACACCGCACAGACAGCGGCATGGTCTCAGTTACCAGCGCACCGGTTTTCAGACGTGTCAGAACATTACGTTCTGACAGAGATAATGCACCGGCACAAAAGCGCCCGTCGGCGAACTGTTCTGTCAGTTCTTTCAGAGTGGTGCCCTGAAAAAGCAGGCAAGCCCCTGCCAGCAGGCGTGGCGTTGGCTCAGCCCCTGCCAGAGACAAATGCCAGCTCAGACGATACCAGCTGCGCATCACATCCCATACGAGAGATGAGACGGCCCGTCGATCTCCGCCTCCGATATAACGCCGTTCACGAAAAAAATCGCTGGCGATGGCATCGGCCGGTTTACGTGAGAGCGTTTTAATCTCAGATAAAAGATCAACAGAGGCTGCGAGACGCGCAGATGGTGTCATAGGTTCAGATCAGTCCCGCTGGTAGTTAGGAGCCTCACGTGTGATGGAAACATCATGCACGTGACTTTCACGCAGGCCTGCGCCTGTAATGCGACGGAAGCGTGCTTTTTCCTGAAGGTTTTTAATCTCGTGTGAGCCTGTATAGCCCATACCAGCTTTAAGGCCACCAACAAGCTGATGCACAACAGCGGCCATAGCACCTTTGTAAGGTACGCGACCTTCAATGCCTTCAGGCACAAGTTTCAGGGCATCTCTGACTTCCTGCTGGAAGTAGCGATCCGCTGACCCGCGGGCCATGGCACCAAGGCTGCCCATGCCGCGATATGATTTGTAAGAGCGCCCCTGATACAGGAACTCTTCACCAGGAGCTTCTTCTGTGCCAGCCAGCAATGAGCCAACCATCACAACATCAGCACCAGCACCAATGGCTTTAACAATATCGCCTGACGTACGAACACCGCCATCAGCAATTGCAGGCGTATCTTTTTCATGACATGCGATTGAAGTTTCAAGAACAGCAGAGAACTGAGGCACACCAACACCTGCAACAATACGGGTGGTGCAGATTGAACCCGGGCCAATGCCGATTTTAATGCAGTCTGCCCCTGCTTCGATCAGTGCAAGCGCGGCCTCTGGTGTTGCAACGTTACCTGCAATAATCTGAATATTCTGATCATATGATTTCAGGCGCTCAACTGCACGCAGCACACCGGCTGAGTGACCATGAGCTGTGTCCACGACCAGAACATCAACCCCGGCTTCAACCAGGCGTTTTGCTCTGTCAAAGCCATCATCACCAACGCCGGTGGCTGCTGCACAACGCAGGCGCCCCATGCTGTCTTTGATCGCCAGCGGATAAGCAACAGCTTTATCCATATCTTTAACAGTGATGATACCGATGCAGCGGTTCTGCTCATCAACAACCAGCAGTTTTTCAATGCGGTGTTTATGCAGCAGGTGGCGTGCTGTGTCTGCATCAACGCCTTCACGCACCACGACCAGGTTGTCGCGGGTCATAAGCGTATCAACCCGTGAGGTCGGGTCAGTTGCAAAACGCACATCACGATTGGTCAGAATACCAATCAGCTTCTGCGTGTCAGGTTCAATCACAGGCAAACCACTAATGCCATGATGCTGCATAATGGCCTGAACTTCGGCCAGTGTCTGTTCTGGTCCGACTGTAACAGGGTTAACAACCATGCCTGATTCAAAGCGTTTAACACGACGAACGTGCTCTGCCTGCTCTTCAGGTGTCAGGTTTTTATGAATAACACCCAGACCGCCCTGCTGTGCCATCGCAATCGCCATCTGGCTTTCGGTAACGGTATCCATAGCAGCGGAGATCAGAGGAATATTCAGCTCGATAGAGCGTGTGAGGCGTGTCCGCACAGAAGTCTGGCCTGGGACGACATCTGATGCGCAGGGAACAAGTAGCACATCATCAAACGCCAGGGCTTCAGTAACGCGACTATAAGGGGAAAGGGTCATACTACAGGAATCCTTAGCTTAAGATGTCAATTGGGATCACCCGATAGCAGCAGATTTGTGTCTTCAGGCCATCAGACAGATGGCAGCCGGGGATATAATATCTTAACGATAAACACAAGATCTATCTTGTTCGATTTCAGGCATGATGCCTCGTCATGCATACCTTAAAAGCAGGTATAATGTTAATAAAATGCTGATGGCTACTATTCAGATATTGCGTGCTGAGACATAGTGAAGGTGTTTGTTTTTTGATGAAACGTTCATTTTATTAAAAAAGCTTTTATTCATGCAAGCCTCTCCCTCCCGGTCACCAGTACCTTCCGATCATGCAGAATACCCGGAACAAAACTGTTCTGGCATGTCTGCCGGGCCGGGTGTGAAAGTGCCTGACGGCGCCTCGTCGTTCAGGCGGTTTCTGGCTTTTGTCGGGCCAGGCTATATGGTGTCAGTGGGGTATATGGACCCCGGAAACTGGGCCACAGACCTTGAAGGCGGCGCGCGTTTCGGGTTTGTGCTGCTCTCTGTCATACTTTTGTCAAATGTTATGGCTGTCTTACTCCAGTCCCTCTCGGCCAGGATCGGGATTGCTACCGGCTATGATCTGGCACAGGCCTGCCGGGCTTACTTTCCGCCTTTTATTAATTTTTTTCTCTGGCTGACCTGTGAAATTGCAATTATAGCCTGTGACCTTGCCGAAGTTATTGGTACGGCCATTGCCCTGCAATTACTTTTTCACATCCCTCTTATTGCCGGAGCCTGCCTGTCTGTACTCGATACGTTTCTGCTGCTTTTACTGCTCAAACTTGGGATGAGATGGCTTGAGGCCTGTGTCATGGCTTTTCTTGCTATTATCGCAGCCTGCTTTGCCATTCAGGTTGTTGCGGCCTCCCCGGCCCTGCCAGCTGTGCTGAAGGGGTTTTTATTTTCTCCGGTCGTGCTGACTAATCAGGATATTTTATACGTTGCGATCGGCATCGTCGGGGCTACAGTCATGCCTCATAACCTGTATCTGCATTCAGCTTTAGTGAAAACGCGTGCTTATGCGCAGGATGAGGCCGGTAAGCGCGAAGCTATACGCTTTGCGACACTAGACAGCACCATTGCTCTGACGCTGGCACTGTTTGTGAACGCGGCCATCCTGATTGTATCGGCTGCAGCGTTTCATGGGACAGGACATCAGGATGTAGCCGATATCGGTCAGGCTTATAAACTGATCTCTCCTTTACTGGGGCTTGGTATTGCCTCAACCCTTTTTGCTGTTGCACTGCTGGCCGCGGGCACAAACTCGACAATTACCGGCACGCTGGCTGGGCAGATTGTGATGGAGGGCTTTTTAAAACTGACGATCCCCCCCTGGTTAAGGCGCCTTGTAACGCGTGGCCTGGCTCTGATCCCTGTTTTGCTCGTTATTTTATTATATGGAGAGAAAGGCACCACCTCACTTCTTATCCTCAGCCAGGTGGTTCTCTCCATGCAGCTGCCTTTTGCTGTTATTCCTCTGGTGATGTTTGTTTCTGACCGCACAAAAATGGGCAGCTTTGTAATATCGAAGAAAGTTTCATGGCTGTCATGGGCTGTTTCAGTCATCATCCTCGCGCTTAACTTCAAACTGCTGTACGATACCGTTTTTTAAAGGTAACCGCCTTCAAAAGCCTGGCGTATCGCAGATGCAGACGTTGTTTTGCTGGCAATGAGCAGCTGAAGCAGAATACGGGCTTTATGTGGCGATAAATCACATGATACATTAAAACCGCGGATATCGTCAGAGACTTCAATATTGCGTTTTACCAGACCACTGCCAACGCGGCTGGCACGTATAACATGCACACCCTGCGCGACAGCCCGGTCGAGGGCTGCGAGTGCTGTGTCTGACGCATTACCGTCACCTATGCCGGCAAGAACAATACCTTTCACACCGTCAGCCAGAGCATGGCAGATCAGGCGATCGTCCATATTGCTATGGGCATAAATAATATCAACACACGGCAGGCTCTCATGTTCTGGTAAACTGAACAGAGGTACCGGCGGCGCGGCAGGTGTTACAAAGTAAACTCTGTCCGTATCAACATAACCTGCAGGCCCGCCATTGACAGACTTAAATGCATTCACTTCTGAGGTGTTAATTTTACTTACTGTACGGGCATCATAAATGGTTTCATTAAAAACCACCATAACACCCCGCTCACGGGCTTTGGGGCTGGCTGCAACTTTCAGGGCGTGAGAGATATTAACCGGACCATCTGCACCGGGGGCACCACCCGGGCGCATTGCACCGGTCAAAATCACCGGTTTCTGACTTTTAATAACGTGCTGCAGAAAAAAAGCCGTTTCTTCAAGCGTGTCTGTACCATGAATAATGACGGCGGCATCAAAATCCTCCTGCTCAAATGCCTGCATTATACGACGTGCAAGCGCAAACCAGAGCGCATCATTCATATTCTGGGAGCCAATACTGGCAATCTGCTCAGCATGAATGTCTGCCGTTTCCGGCAGGTTGGGTACGTGATGAAGCAGGTCCTGAACAGACACATTGCCAGCATCATAACCTGATGCTGAGCGGGCGTTCATCTGCCCGGCAATCGTGCCGCCTGTGGCTAAAATCAAAATACGGGAGGGTGGTGAGTGCTCAGTCATTATCAGGCGCCTGCTACAGGTGTTACTTCCGCAGCTTATAGCCTGTCTTATTTTTTTCGTTAAGTCAGAGCTGAGCGTTAACGCCTGATGCTGATTATCTGGTTATCTGACAGGATCAAAAAAGTTTATGGGTTTAAGAGCAACCTGACAGCAAAGAACACAAAAACCAGCCCTGTCAGCGTGTCAAGCATACGAATAATAGCAGGTCTGGCCAGAAAACGGCTCAGAGAAACAGCCATAATGACAAGAGTAAAATACCACAGCAACGTCAGAATAACCTGCACAATCAGAAGCAGGAATGAATATGACAGCACACTAACGCCAGGCGGAATAAACTGAGGGAACGCAGTCAGGTCAAACACGCCGACAAGAGGGTTCAGAACAGTTGTTAATGCCCCCCTCTGAAAACCAGACCAGAAAGCCTGAGGCGTGTAGCCACCATGAGCTTCAGCCTGCTGGGGGTGTGCTTTCAAAACATTTATAAAAAGCCTGACTGCGAGATAAAGCAGATACCCTGCACAGGCCCACTCCAGCCCCAGGAAAAGCGGCCGGGAAGTTGAGATCAGAGCACTCAGACCAAAAGCAGTCCCAAACCCCCATAATGTCAGGCCTGTTGCTATACCCAGCACCGCGCCTGTTGCCGTTGTGCGCCCCACACTGATACCCAGGCGGATAACCAGTGCGGTTTCGGTGCCGGGAGTCAGAACAAGAATGCCCCAGGTCGTGGCAAATGCCAGAACAGGCAACAGAAATTGAGGCATTATTATTTAAAGTCTCCCAGAAATTTTATGTTTATTAAGTATATTTTTTGACAGCTTGTCTGCGCAGCCATAATAGAATTTTTCTCATTTTACCAGAGGATGTCATGTACTTTCTGGTATGAGTATTGCAGAACAGATGGATGAATACTGCACGCAAACCATATCCGTCTGACAATCGATACGACACATCTCAAAGCACACAGAACGGCAGCCTCCCTGCTTAAAAAAGGGCTTTTCCCGCCATGCCGGGCGAACCAAAGGCGGTCTGTACGCAAAACTCCATGCCGTGTGCGATGGCCAGTTCAGTGACTTCAGGGGAGCAGATGTTCTTCTGGCTGATCTGCCAGACGAGACAGAAGAAACACCTGAACCTGAACCCAGAAGACCAGCAAGGCCTGAACCAGAAGCCGAGCCCTTACCAAAGAAAGGATCTTTAGATAACGTTTCTGCTCGTAAATGGTATCTTAATCAGGAAGAAAAAATACCTGATCAGCTTAATAAAAACGACAGCCTGGAAAATCAGGCAAGGCAGGCTCATAAAATCAGAAATGAAATAAGAACAATGGCGAGAGATATAATGTCTGACAGAGAAACAGCTGAAAAAATAACTCGTGAAAACCCCAACCTTACCTGGGAAGAAATATATACTAAAACAGAGAAAAAAGGCTATACTGGCAATGATATTTACAGAGAAATCATACAATCATCGCAACGTTCCCGTTCGAGCGTTAATCAAAAATTAGGTTTATAAAAATGCCTGTATCATGCCTGTATGAAAACAATGAAGAAAGATGTTATATAAATGATACCCCGACAAATGAAGACTGTATAAGTCTTACGAAGTATCTTGAAAAATATTGGGATGCAAATATTATAAAAGAATATGATGTTGGTTTTAGTTCTGAATATAAAATAAAAATAAAAAATATTGAATTTTATTTGCACCATGAATCAGGTGATGGTAATTATTTTACGCAAAAAAATGGTTATGTAAGCGATAAGATAGATATGATTATACACGATTTAAATAAAAGATTTTCCTGATAGTGAAATTTATTGAACCTGAATCTGGAGGGATCGAAGGACTGTTGATTAATGCGGCTGGTTCGTGATTTTGGAGTTCTGGCGTGCTTATTATTATTTCTCTGACTTGGTTTATTACCTGAAGGTCCATAATTTAAAACTCCCTGACGATTTTTATAATCATATTATGCAAACTATGAAAAATAGAGACCTCACCTGACATAAAATATGATCACTCAGATGGTATGAGTGCTCATAATCTTACTGGTAGGCTCAGCATCTGTTAATTCATTGAACTGAGCGGGCTATTGTGATTCACAGGTTTACCGATGGAGGGCAGGCCTGTGAGTGAGTTTTTTTACTTTCTGAACGCCAGATGGAACGGATCAAGTTATTTTTCCCGCTGGCGCATGGGGTTCCGGGGGGCTTTGACAGGATCAGGCCGCCTCTCGCAGACCGGAATATCACCGCCTGTACCCCGCTGAAGAAGAACCGGAAATTAAAACCGCCTTACGACTGACATCTGTATAAAAAGCGCCATCTTATCGAAAATATGTTTGCAAAGCTCAAAACTGGCGACGTATTGCAACATGATATGACCGCTGTACTCATACATTCATGTCCGCAATTAATATCGCAGCAACCGTCCTCTTCTATCTTAACGAATGAGGCATGAGCCTGACTTTAAAATTTTATTTTGCATAAAAATAACGTGCTGATGTTTGTGCAGGCTATGGCTATATGTGCAGGTTGCACCCTGACAAACATTGAGTATGCTGAAAGCTCTCTATCAGGCTACAGGGAAGGCTTTAATATGCCACCATCATTTCGTTCATCGCGGCGCAACGTGCTGAAAGTTATATGCGGTATAACTGCGATAACGTCCCTGCCCCCGGCCATGGCAGAATCTTACAGACCAGGAAAAACAAATTTGCCACGTATTGGTATTATTGGTTCCGGGCAGGTAGGCGGCACTCTTGGGCGTTTATGGGCACAGGCTGGTTATCAGGTTATGTTCTCATCCAGAGAGCCGGAATTACTGCAGGATGTCGTTGCAAATGCCGGTGCAAATGCACGGGCGGGAGATGTAGCACAGGCAATAGCTTTTGGTGATGTCATTTTACTGGCTGTTCCTTATGGGGCTGAGCCGTCTGTTGCAGAAAAATATAGTAAGGCACTCGCTGGTAAAATACTGATTGATGCTGATAACGCCTACCCTTATCGGGATGGTGCCGTGGCTGAAAAAGCCCGTAGTTTTGGTGTCGCCAAATATTCGGCACAGCTATTTCCAGGCACATTATTTGTACGGGCATTTAATTCAGTTAATGCCAGTAGTCTGACTAATGGTGGCGGTGGCGACACAGAAGTTCTGTATAGTTTTACAAACGATAAAGCCGGTGAGGTTGCCGCTCAGCTGATTAAAGCGACAGGCTGCGTACCTGTGCGTGGTCATGATCTCTGATAAAACACCGGGGCCTTTTACTCTCAGATTTTGTAAAGCCATTAATGCCCACCCGGATGAAGTGAGCGCGTGCCTCTGGGGGTTTGGGCTTTTTTTCTTTCTTTTTACCGGCTACGCAGTTTTGCGCCCGGTGCGTGATGCTATGGGCATTGCCAGCGGGCTCCATAATCTGCAATGGCTGTTTAGCTCTACCTTTATCGTTATGCTGCTGGCTGTACCCCTTTATGGATGGCTTAATGCCCGTGTAGCCCGCGCGCAGTTTATTAACTGGGTTTATGGTTTTTTTTCTCTCAACATGCTTGGCTTTGCATGTTGTCTTTTTCTGTGGCCTGCCAGCCTGTGGGTGGCTCGGGCATTTTTTGTCTGGTTGTCAGTTTTTAATTTATTCGTTGTATCCGTCGCCTGGAGTCTGATGGCGGATATATTCAGAAAAGAGCAGGCAGGCCGTCTTTTTGGTTTCATTGCCAGCGGCGCCAGTATTGGCGGTATTACCGGACCCGTTGCCGGGGCACTACTCGTCAGTATTGTATCACTACCAGGGTTAATGGTGGTTTCAGCGTTCCTGTTAGGAGGCTCCCTGCTGGCTAAGTCACGTTTAATGGCGTGGCGTACCAGCCAGGAGAATGAGGAGGAGTGTGAAGCACGTTACCGCCCGGTAAGAGGGAACCCTTTTGCTGGTTTCACGATGGTCATGCGTTCACCTTATCTGTTGTGTCTTGCCGCTTTTGTTATGCTGTTAAGCACATCATCGACTTTTCTTTACTTTGAACAGGCCAGATTAGTAGCTGTTACCTTCCCTTCACGAGTGGAACAGGTGCGTGTTTTTTCAATTATTGACAGCGCTGTTCAGGCTCTTTCTCTGCTTTGTCAGGTAGTAATAACCGGACGCTTTGCACATCGTTTCGGTGTCAAAGGCCTGCTGACCATTGCACCATTGATTATTACGGCAGGGTTTCTGATGCTTGCAATATGGCCGGTGTTTGTCATGGTCGCGACTGTTATGGCGATAAGACGTGTGAGTGAATATGCGTTTATTCGCCCCGGGCGTGAAATTTTATTCACGCCAATGCCGGCAGATGTAAAATATCGTGCAAAAAGCTTTCTCGATACCGTAGTATACCGTGCGGGTGATGCCGTCAGTGGCTGGACTATCGCTGCGATTACCGCCGTTTCGCAAAGTTCTGTCGTTGTCTCCCTTGCCGGTGCTGCGCTGGCTTTTATATGGGCCGGAACAGGATATTTTCTTGGCGGACAGGATGATCAGTCTTTCCGCTCAGAAAAGAAGAGTACATAGCGTAGCACAATGCAGCTAAGCTCTTGTATACACAGCATCAGTCGCTATGGATTGCACTGGTATATGTACGAGAGTGGTCAGGGCCATTTTGAAGATGATTCTCGAAAATCTGACAGATATTAGTTTTTTTGTTCAGCTGGTTCAGGCTGGTAGTGTCAGTGCGACAGCAAAGCGGCTGGGTGTCTCTGCCCCTGCTGTATCGCGCAGGTTAAGGCGCCTTGAAGAGCGGCTGGGTGTAACACTTGTTGTGCGTAATACGCGACATTTTCATCTGAGTGACAGTGGACAGCTTTATTATGATGGTGGCGTAAAGCTTGTTGAGGGTACAGAACACCTTGAAGCCGAAATTATGCAGTCTAACCGTCTCTTACAGGGGGCGTTAAGCATAGGAGCACCGCTTGAGCTCGGGCGTAACAAACTGGCACCCTTCATAGCACATTTTGGTAGCGAGCACCCCGACCTTCAGCTCAGTCTCGCTGTTGCTTCTGAGGGGTCATATGATTTTGGCGACTATCTTGATCTGATTATTCGCCTGGGCATGCCTGAAACATCCGGTTCTATTGTTACAAAACTTGCATCAACGAACAGAGTGCCCTGTGCCTCCCCAGAATATATTGAACAATATGGTCAGCCTCAGACGCCGGAAGATTTAAAAAAACATACCTGCCTGTGTTTACGGCGTTATAAAACGATGGAGCCGTTAAATCAGTGGATACTGGAAAATAAAAATAGCTCACATGTGGTGGTGGTGACGCCAAGGCTTAGCAGCACAAGTGCTGAAATTGTGCATGACTGGGCACTGTCAGGCAAAGGTATTGCCTATAAATTACTATGGGATGCGCAGGATAATCTCAATAATGGCAGCCTGATAAGGATTTTGCCTGAATTTCAGGGAGAAACGGTATCTCTTTATGCTGTCCTGCCTTCCCGTGAGCATGTTAAAAGCAGTGTTCGGCTTCTTCTTAAAGAAATGAAGAAATATATAAAATCACTATAATATATCCAGGCTCAGGACACATTCTTTAAGATTGCTTACATATAAAAGTATGAGCGCAGCGATCGTATCGTGTTGCCATCCGTCGCCAGCCTTTGAGCTTTGCGAACATGTTTTCGATCAGGTGACGCTTTTTATACAGATGCCAGTCGTAAGGTGGC
>NZ_JOMN01000104.1:0-316 GCF_002153485.1 Acetobacter sp. DmW_043
AAAACCGGCACGGACGCTTCCGGGAGAGTGATCTGCTTCGCCAAATGTTCGAAATGACCGTCCGGCAGTGCATCGCCAAGGGACTGGTGGGCGGTGAAGGCTTTGCGGTCGATGCCAGCACGATCAAGGCCGACTCTAATCGGCAGCGCAGTGTTCCGAGCCCAGACAAGCTGCCAATCGAGGCAGCCCATCGTGCTGTGCGGGAGTATTTCTCGGTGCTGGACGATGCTGCATTTGGGTCTGCTACGCCCGTACAACCAAAATATATCTCTCCGGTCGATCCTGCGGCACGTTGGAACGCTGCAAGCGGTGGCCT
>NZ_JOMN01000105.1:0-1036 GCF_002153485.1 Acetobacter sp. DmW_043
ATATAGAGAATGATATTGTAAAATCTCTTGAAGAGATTTTTGCTCAGCCCGAATTGATTTCTCAGTATGGCACAAAAGCTCGTGAATTTGTCGCGAATAAATTTAGTGAACATGCCTTTGATCTCGCAGGAAAGGATGTTGTTAATCATATAAGAAAAATGATTTTAAATAATTGAATTTATGAATTTTTTAAATATTAGAAAACTCATCAGATTAAACCTATAGGGTGTTATGCACTTTGCGTGAGCAGGTTGGCTGCGTTTTTCAGCATGAGACCTGCGAAGGCGATGGTGTGCATTGCGGCGAGGGTTGAAGCACGCGCTCGTAGTCTTTTACGAGCCTTCTGCACCGTGTTGCCCACGCGAACGATCTCTCCACGATCCAGCGACGGGGCAGCAAAACAAAACCCCGTTTTGCCTGCGGCAGCTTGATGATTTCGAGGGTGATATCCTGCTCTCTGGCGGCTTTTGCCGGTTTTGATCCGGTATAGCTCTGATCGGCCCATACCAGTTCAACGCTACCATCTGTTGCCTGCTTAAAGGCTTTCGCAAGTGGACCGGTTTCCGCCCGGTCGTCCCTGTTTGCCGGGGTGACGTGCAGAGCCAGAAGATGCCCCAGGGTATCGACCGCCATGTGCAGCTTCGATCCCTTCTTTCTTTTCGCGCCATCATACCCAGCGCGCGATCCACTCTCCGGTGTCGAACGCAGTGTCCGGCTGTCGATGATCGCTGTCGTCGGTTCAGCCTGTTTTCCTGCAGCCAGACGCTGAAAAAGGCCATCATGATCAGCGAAAGCTGTTCAATGGCCTTCGTTATGTGATCCGTTATTTTTAACATCATGAAAAAGTGAATATTGTTAATATAAAATAAATATATTTATATTGCTCTATATTAATATATTTATAAATACATCAATGGATAAATTTAATGGCCATACTATATAATCCGCCATCAGGAGCTTCTATTGTAAGTGGTGGTTACTGGATTGCCATAAAAGGCAGTGACGGAATAACATACTACGAATCTGCTACCGGAAC
>NZ_JOMN01000106.1:0-271 GCF_002153485.1 Acetobacter sp. DmW_043
GCGTTCTGCAAGCAATAACCTGATCCTGTTGCTGTCATAGCCCCTGTCCCCGATGATTTCTTCTGTCTCAGCGGGCAGATCTGCCAGAAGCACATCTGCGCCTTTGAAGTCACTGACCTGTCCTGCAGTCAGATGCAGGCGGACAAGCCGCCCCTGATCATCGCACATGGCATGCAGTTTTGAGTTCAGACCGCCATTTGTGCGTCCGGTATGGCGGGGAAAAGCCCCTTTTTGAGAAGGGACGCTGCCGTTCTGTGCGCTTTAAGGTGCG